>CBDAVH010000001.1:0-43099 GCA_965200875.1 Bdellovibrionales bacterium | reverse complement strand
AACATTAAGAAAAGATTAAAGGACCTTCATTCAAACATCACAGTCCCGTTATGGCATAAATACGGAAAGGAAAATGTGCTTGTTACTTCCGGTTTTAGGTGTTTGGAGTTAAACAGGCTATTAAAAAGTAAGGATTACTCCCAGCATTGCCGGGGGGAGGCTATGGATTTTATCATAAAAAATGCTGATCTTTACCAGGTGTATCGTTGGATATTTGATACTTTGGAATTTGATCAGTTAATTTTTGAAGGGCCAAAGGGAAGACAATGGCTGCATTGCAGCTTTGTTAAAAACAGAAAAAGCCATTTTGAACTCCCCAATCCCGACAGATTACCAGATAAACCAAAAGGGGGTGAGTAGTATGCCAGGAAGTCATAAAGGCGGAAAAGGCCGTGGAAAAGGAAAAGGTAAAGGGAAGGGAAAATAAAAATGGAATTAAAGTATTTGATTTTTTTTATACTTTTCGCATTCTCTTCCTGTACAACATTACTGGTTCCTGAATACAAATTTCCCTTAAAGGATTTAAGGGGGGTTCAGCAAATCAATGTCCTGTTAAATTGTGATGAGGATTATATCTCTTCACTACCCATGACAATCTGTGATGCTGGGATAAAGGAAGGTTCTTATTATTGTAAGGATGTAAAGACTTTTCACTGCCCACCAGGCAGGAAGATACTGGTCACAGGATTTACAGACCAGAGTTTTCCCAAGCTTCAAAGTTATTTGGAATATATGGAAAAGAGGTTTAAGGATGTAGGGACTTTCCAGTAGGTGTTCCTATTATAAGAACAGTAACTTTGGATCTGGGAACAAACTCTTTCTTCCAGTAAAAAGTGTTTTCTAAAATATTATCTTTTATCATCTCATGGGTTAAATTTTCTTTAATCCAAAAATGAAATTCATCATCAGGATATTCCTCAAGCTCTTCAAGAGATCTGTCTCTGTCTTTATCCTCCCAACATTTTATATGTGCTTCAGAGATACTTATCTTATTTAAAAATAATTTAAAAACCTTATTGTAAAAATTAATAAAATCATTAGTATCCATAGAATTTTCTGGTAAAAAAATATAAGGCTTCTTCAAAGATTTCTGGACTATATCGTTTTTTAAAAATGTCACAATAAGTTTTTTTAATAACTGCTTTGGTTGCATGTGAAAACTTTTATCAAACAGAAATATCAGTTTTAATTCTATGCGGTTATTCTTTTTTTTCATTCTGAGACAACTTTCTTATTAAATCCTTGAGGAAAAATACACCACCTTTTGTTTCTTTCATTAATTCCGTAACTTCCCCTTGATTGGCTTTTTCAAGCTCCTCAATGAAGACAGCTTTTTCAACAGGTTCGTATTTCTTTTTTTCAAAAAACCAGTCTTGTTTTATAAAACAGAGCCATTTGTATTCCTCTTGTGTCATTAATGTCTGCCATACAATACTGGAGTCTTTAATTTCTTTCGCTCTTTGTATAATTTGGTTTATGTGTTTATAGGTTTTTACTATCAAATCAAACCTCAAAGAGAGAAAACTCTCAATCTCACCCAGGGATACATAAGATTTTTCATTTACTATAAGTTTTAAATCACTCTCATCAACATATTGAGGTTTTTGTTTTAAAGCAAGATCAAGTGAGGAATGGATTTTATTATTTCCAAGACCAAGGACTTTTTTTATGGAATGAAGCAAATCATACTCATAGACGGATACAAGTTCTTCAAGTACAAGTTCTTCAAGTTTTTTGTCTTTTGGTTTTGGTTTTGTTAATTTTATTGGCATTTTTAAAACCTTACTGTGATTGACTTTATTTTCTTGTCTTTAACCGGTATCATATACCCATTTAAGTATGATAAAATCGTGTTTCTTAATTCCATGTTGGAGTCTGTTAATTCTCTTATTTCAGTAGGGTCGGTTTCACTGTCATTATACTGGACCAATGTTACCATTTGGCCAAAATCTTCTTTTTCTCTCCCTTGAAAAAAATCATAGATTGTATCAATAGCTTCTTTCCTTCTGTAACTTCTTTCATTAGCATTATGATAAACAATATTTTCTTTCAGGTTTTTAATCGTAAAAAGAAGCTCATCATCAGCCATAGGTAACGTATCCTTAAGTTTAAAAATCATCTTAAATTTCGGCTCAAATCTCATATCCCCACAATCTCTTTGTTTTTTTCTGATTGCAAATCTTTTTTATTCTGTTACACTCTGTGTTATGAAAAATTTTATAAGTGTTCCATTTTCGGGGAAGCTTACCCGGGATGTTCCACAGGAGCTTTTACAGCTTCCTTTGCTGTCCCGTGCGGAGGGTCTGGTCCATCGTCAGGAGGGGGCTATCAGCTCAGCGAATGGCTTAAACAGGCTCACAGATGCCACTTTTCCGAGTGAGAGCCTTTATGGCCGGCCCATCAAGATTTTTACTCTCAATAATTCTCATTTGTTCGGGGTGACGGACAAGGCTTTTATGATTTATGACCCGGAGCGTGTGGCCACCCCGAATGAGAGAAAATGGAAGATTTTAAGCCGTAGAAGAAATATGGGGGTTAATATTTTCCCCATAAGCCAGAAGGAAAAGGATATCCGCTATCCTGCCTTTACAGAGTGGAATGATATTTTGGTCTTGATTTACGAGTTTGAGGGGCAGCTTTTATACAAGCTTTTCAGCACCTTGCAGGATCGGGTCTTGGATGAGGAAAAGGTTTTATACATCTCAGGGTCTGGTGCCAAGAATTTAAATGCTTACACGGAGTATGGGGGCGGTAATGTTCCCAAACAGGTATGGCTGGGTGTTGGACGGGATACCAGCATCAGGATTCAGAGTTTTCTGCCTTTATCGGGTTTAAGAGGCCCCGGGGCCACTTTTAACTACACCCTGCCAGGGGGCAGGACTTTGGAGGATTTTGTCATCTATCCAGACCTTTGCAGGTACAGATATCGGACCACTCCCGGGGGAGCTTTGCAGGAAGATACTTTTGCTTACAATCCTGCGAGTACAGAGACCAGAAGGCTGTCCTTATATTTTAACTCCCTTCCCACCGAGCATGCCATAAGTTTTGAGAACAAGACTTTATGGGATTTTTACGAATGGACCAGGTTTGATGTAGGGACGGACCAGTTTAAGGTCTTGTGGTCTGTGCAGACGGGTTTTTTCATCATAAACAGCTTGAATGTGATTGTGGGGCATTATCATGCGAATTTTGTCCCGTTGGACAAGAGCGACAATGATGTTCGGATGAATTTCCGTGGCCGGCCGAGGTACATAGAGAGCAAGGATCAGATTTATTTTCCGATTTTGAAGACGGGGCAGGCTGAGGAGGTGGGTCGTGGGCAGGTGATTTATCCTCTGGGGTTGGAGCTGGTATGTCTGGATTTTTCCGGCCGGTTTAAGCCTGATGTGTCAGATATTGGAGGGCAGGTGATGATTTCCGGGCCTGTGAATTCTTACACAGATGAGCAAAATGTGGTGGAGGCTGGGTTTTCAGAAAAACCAAAGATCGCCAAAACCCCGACTGATGACTATGATCGGTCGGAATATGGGGATTTGCTGGAGGTGGAAATTCCCCCAAGCACAGTGGAAAACCTGGCAGCGGATGAGTTTAAAGAGGTGGATTTGGAGGTGACGAATGCGAAGACGACTCCTTATACCACAGAAAATGCCGTATTTACGGCTCAGACTGTGGGAAACACAGTGGGGATAGCAAACAGGGAGGCTGGCTGGAGTGACGGCACAGGGGCTTCTAAACGCATTTTAAGGGCCAGTGACACAAAGACCCTTCCCGGGGGTAAGCTAACGAATGTTTATTACGACACGGCGAAGAAGGTGCTTGTGTGGGAGGTTACCCCTCCTACGGGGGGATATGGGGATCAGACGAGGCCGCAGGGCTTGCTTTTGGCGGGTGAGAATGACCAGTTTTTTCAGCTGTATGAAAATCATGTGAATTACACTAAAGCCAGCCCCACGCTCCATGGGAGTTATCATGCGGTGGCCACCAGCCCCCTGGTAAGTGGGAGGAAGTATAAGGCGAAGCTGGCTGGTTGTGTGTTTTATAACAAGACTGCCATCAATGAGACTGTGGTGGAGGGTACTACAGAGAACTCACAGACAGATGTAAGGGTTGATAGGATGAGTTTGAGAAAATTCTCAAACCAGAGCGGGCGGGAAACCACTGTGCAAAATCCTGCATCCTCTCTCTCTCAGGCTGTAGTCCAGTCCGCAGTCTTGAGGACTGGTGATACCATGGAAGTTGATCCTTCCTTACCACCTGTTTTTGATACAAATCTTACAGTTCCAAATCCTTCCAATGATCATCCATCTATTGTTATAGGTTCAAAACTTTTTTGGTCAAGGTATAGTAGCAACAGGTTTAATTTAACTATTTCTGATTTGGATGGATCAAATGCAAGAGTATTATATACTTCATCCAACAGCTTTACAATTTTTACAGATGGGACAGATATATACATCTTGTCAAGAAGATCAACGAATGTACTGGTTTTTAATGGAAACACAGGGGTATCTAAACCTTCAATAACTTTAAGTGGAAGAGATTTAGGATCATCTTTATTTGGAATGACTGCATCTTCAACTCATATATTGATCTCTCATGATTTAGATCAAAGAAGAGGAGAGAGATTAAGTTTATTTACAAAATCCGGGGTATTTGTAAGGGATATTGAAATAACAGAGTCAGAAGGAGGAAGCCGTAGATATGAAATTATCAAAAATTCAGGAATAAAAACAAGGGACAGTTTTCTTGTTTATATAAGAGACAGAAAAACCATATATCAGTATTCTGCTTCTGGGGTTTTACAAAGAACAAAAACTTTAACCACTTCAGACTCCAGTATAAGTTTTAATTATATACAGGCAGGTATTTCAAATGATGATAAAATTATAATTGAATTTGTGGGTGAGCGATTAAGTGTTCAAAATATCTATACAGGAGTTTTTAATATTTCTGATTTAAACGCACGAACTCAAATTACACCACAGTTGGGGATTTTATTATCACTAAGTAATGATTATCTATATATATTAGGAGGAAATCCCCAAGCTGTAAAAAGATATACAATAAATGCAATGAGGACAGTACAGAGAAGCAAAGAGGAAGGTTATTTAAAGACAGGGTATGCTGCCAGGGTGGGGGCCTCCACGCTTACCCCGGCTGGCCAGATAGCCTCCGCAGTGGTGAATAATATAGAACTTACAGGTATTTGGAATGATGCGGATAACAATACCCTGGGGAGCAATCTTTATGTGGCTTTTTCCACAGCTTCCTCAAACTTCGGGACTGTGGCTGATTTTAAAACAGAGGTAGAGGCCAGGATCGGAAAACTCAGGTTTTTACAAAGCTCCCTTTCTTATGAAGTGGAGCTTGAAGAAGTGCCAGCCGGTGATGTACAAACCTATAACCTGGAAAGTACCTATACAGTAAGGTACAATCTTAAAGCAGCTCTTGCATCCTCTCAGATATTAAAGAACATCATAACGGAAGCTATTACAAACAGTACCGCTTTCCGTATCGCCCTGGTGGGGCATGCCAGCACAGATACATCATCAAACTTTTCAGCAAGAGACATCCAGCCCATTATCTTCAGCATGAACTTTAGCTCCGCCAAAGACCTCAGAGCCAATGACACCGCCGGTGCTGTGGATGTCTATCTCACCACAGACCGAAGCAAAAGAAATAACTTTGTACTTCCCTCCTCCTCCTTCATTGAAGTCCCCGCAGTACCCGGGGACAGCTCTGGCAGAAAAACTTACTACAAGAAAACCATAGCCAATCCTTTACCCCTAACCACAGATATTTTTGCCTTCACAATCCCACCCCCCACAACCACCATAAATGTAACCCTCCGTTACCCGCTGGTCGTAACCAGCGAGCAACAATCCAGCATCCCCGGAAGAGAATTGTTAAGAATAAAAGCCTACCAGTACAGATGCCGTTTTAAATGGGTGGATCAAAAAGGATTTGAACACAGAAGCCAATGGTCCGATATCATAAGCTTATTCACAAAATCTCAATTAGGGGTTGCAAACAATCAGCCCACCTTTGAAATAAATAACCTGCATCTTACGAACAAGCCGGAGGACAGTATCACCATTGAGGTCTATAGAACCGAAGAGGGTTTAAACACTTTTAAACTTTTAAAGGAATTAAAAAATTCCAAAGATACTGAGAAGCAGATATTTACGGATGATGTGGTGGATAAGGATTTGGGGGCCACTGAGACCCCGAACAATATCACAGTATCCGGGGCAGCTCATGTGATTGATTATAAAGGAAGATTTGTGTTGTTTGGTTTCCCGGAAAAGAAAAACCGAATCATGGTCTCTTCCCCCATAAGAAGTTTTACCAATCAGGCGATTGATTTTAAAAACAGCGGCCTTCCCAATGATCTGGTGGAAATACTTATGGATAATGAAGTCCGAAGTGTGAGAGAAATGGACCGCTACCTGGTTATACACACATCCAAAGATGTCTATTCCTGGGTGATTGATGAAAACAGACTGGCCCAAGCCACCCCTGAGAAAATTACAGGATTGATAAATCTCTCTGCCAGAGATTCCCAAAGCTCTCACAATATACCCATGGGAATGCTTTTTTCCACAGAAGACCGGGGAATCTGGGTGCTTAGAAGAGGACTAACCCCTGATTTTCTGGGAAAAGATGTCAGAGGTATCTATAAAGGGAAAATTATATCCATGGATGTTCTCAAAGATACCGAAGAGATACGGATACTTACAGATAATGATGATAATCCTGTCTTGGTCTATAATTACAGATTTGGGAAATGGACAGTGTTAAATTGGCCGGGTTATGTGGCAGCTTCCGTACTAAACAATCGTTATACTTTATTAGCCTCCAATGGGTTTATTTACCAGGAGAGGAATAAAGAGCTTGGGGATGATGTATCGTCTGTGATCAGTAATCGGCAAGTGTTGGAGACAGGCTGGCTGAATTTTAAAGCCGTGCAGGATTTTCAAAGATTTATGGAAGTGATACTTTTAGCTCATTTTAGGGGCCTGGAAAGCCTTAGTCTCACCATCTGGTATGATTTTAAGGATGTGGCTTCGGAGGTTATACAGGCCGATTTAAGCGGTTTTACAGACAGTCCTGCTCAAAACATACCCGGGACCAACCCCTCCCTGGGTACCAGTCTCAGTGAGCTGAGGCAATTCCGTTTCCAGCCCCGGATACAACTTTGTTCAGCGGTAAAACTTAGGTGGTCCTCCTTCTCCAAAGAGGCTCAATTTCAGGAAATGAAACTTGGTGTGAATGTTAAACCCTCCAGAGGTTCTGTTACCAGAGTTAGACAACTCCCCACTTTATCCCCCTAAGGACTTATATTACGGAATGGATTTTCATGTTTCTTTTCTTTTTCATTTAATTTATAAACGTAGCAGGAATCCAATCCAAAAGCCTGTGAGATAATTTTTTTATTTTTTAGCCACACAAGAGTATGAAAAATCTCCTCTTCTGTATAAAGATTTTCCTTTGAAACCTCAGGCATAGATCGGTTTATTACTTCTTTAATATAGTATGTGCTACAGTATTCTTTATAGGAAAGAATTTTCATAATTTTGGTTCTTAATTGGGAGTACTTTTCATCTATAATATTCATGGCTTCTTTTATGGGAATTGTTTTTAACATGGATACCTCCTGTGTTATTAAATTTTTTTAAACCTTCCTATATCAATCACTATCCAACCAGCGTCACCTTCTGCCTGTAATTTAAAGACTTCCCCTTTTGGAATTTTCTCAAATTCTTTTTGGGATCTTATCTCTTTTTTCTTATAATAAATAAGAAGTCCCTCTTCGTGAAATGAACCGGTATGCTTTGATCGTTTTTGAAAAATAAATTTCCCTTCCAGCTTAATCATTTTTATTCTGTTTCATAATATAATAAAATAAATCCTTATCAACACGTAATAAAGGGGCTTCATCCCTTATAAGGATTCTGGCCAGGTGGTAAGTATAGAATTGTCCAATAAGGTCTTTTTTCTCTTTTGATTTTTTGACTTTAATCCAGTAATCTCTTATTCTTTTTATTAAAATCCTGTAAGCTTTTATTTCATAATCTAATTCAAGGATCGCTTTTTCTATAGAGGAGTCATTAATTTCGGGAAGATTATCCATGAGAAAGCTCACTTAAGGGTCCAGGGTAGGTTTCTTTGGGGATGGGAGCAGCTATTACCTGGGCTGCCTGAAGCTCTTGTTTTTCCTCCGCATCTTCGGGGAATGGGCAGGGAGTTTTATTCTTTTTTGGAACATAGCGGTTATCATTTTCCCATTTTAGAAGTTCAAAATACTGGCTCCGGGTTAAACCCTTGTGCTTCATGATATCTTCCCTTAAAACCTGGAATTGAATATCCGTCTTTTGGTCCCTGGGGGATATTTCCTCCAATGCAATAACATCCTCATCTCTCCCCACTCTCTTAAAATAATCATTACTGCTTTTTATAATGGATATTAAATTGTACCCCTTTATCTTTAACTCCCTGGTTTCTTTATCAAGCTTATGAGTGTTATTTGATTTCCAAACAGCTATAGAAACATCTTCAATCATAATAAAATAAGCCTTGGATATTTCTTTGTGTATGGGGTAAAAATACTCAAGCTGAGTCTGAATTTTAAGGGATTTTGTCATCTTTTTTTACTCTCTCAATCTTGGGAAAACCTTTTTGATATATTTTTTTTAATCCAGTCATATCTTTATCGTACTGGGGATTCTCATGGTAAAATCCCTCATGCTTAAATGCTGATATTTTTTTCCCTTCTTTTTCCAGGACTATTCTTTTGGTGAAAGCATATATAGGGGTTACACCATAAGTTTTTAAGGATTTTTCAAGCTGAGGCATCATAAAAGGAACTCCCCCGATAAGAGCAAAATCATATCCATCTTCGGATGCCATGATTGCAAGAATGTCACATCTTCTTTTTATATCACTTTTTGAGGGGAAACAATCAAAAGTAATGAGTTTTTTTATAGGTTCGCTGGAAGGTGAAACCCCGGCTTTTTTTTGCTCAAGAGTGGGTTCATGCTGAGTAAGATTTATAATGGGGTATCGCAAATCCATTTAGACATCCTTATTAAGGATAGATTTTATTTTCTTATCATCAAAATTTCTTAATGCTATTTGTATATCCGCTTTCTCCATAAAGTAAAGTCCTTGAGTAATACGGAAAAATCCTGCCTGACCATCTTCGGGTGTGTAAATATTTAGATTAACATATTCAGGTTTTATTTTTTCCACTATCGCAGCATAAAACTCAGCCTGGGGTTTCTTAACGCTTTCCAATTTGTGTAAGGGATAGTCCATATCTTCCTGAAAGAGGATGGCTTTCTTAAGTAAGCCATCTTCATGAAGTTGTATCAAATCTCTCAGGTATGAGTTTGTCATCTCAGATAAATGGAATCTTCTGATAGCATCCTTAAAATCATAGTTGGAGTAGAATGAGATGTGAAAGGTACCTTGGGGCAGGAAGTTCAGAATTATATCGGAGGGGGTATATCTTGCAGGTCCCTCATTGAAGTCCCTGCAGTCTTGATTTCTGAATACAAGGGTATCTTTTTCCATGTCAAGGTCTCTAAATTCCCTAAGTTCCTCTACAGAATAATGAGTGTCTTTAATAAAATTGAAGGCTTTTTCCATTTCCCGGGCAGGCTATCAAAAAAGAAATTAGGGTGCCAAAGGAAAATGCACCGCTCCATAAAAAAAACTCAGAGGGTAAAAAAAAAGAAAAGAAAAAACAAAGAAAGAAAAAGAAGCAAAAAGAAAGAAAAAAAAAAAAAAAAAAAAAGATCTAATCTACGTTACGTATACGTACTTACGTATTAACTACGTAAGATCTTAACGTAACAGAAACGTATTTAATTAACTGGATCTAACGTCTACCGGAGATCTAACTTCAAGATCTACAGACTCTTTATCGTACAAGGAACCGGGAATATTTAAAATTAATTAATCATCAATAAGACCCTGTACCGGGATATGTAACATTTGATATGTACATGCTTTTTTTGAACCCCAAGCTTAAGGTCACAAATGACATCATTTGCTCCCATAAGCAAGGGGTTAAAACTGTTAAATCCTCTAAAAACCGCATGCTCAAGCTTCGCAAGAGCAAGCTCTTTTATCGGATTTGTCTTTTATTTACGTGTCTCTCCATTTTTTTGTTGTCAAGTACTTTCGCACTGCGTTAAGAAAAACTGGACCTTTTTAGTAATTATTTGATTTTTTTTTAAGCCTTTTGTACTGTTTTTCTTAACTTTTATTTTAATCCTGGAAAGGGAGGTTTTTATGGAAACAACATTTAATCAGGTACTTTTGCTGGGTTCTTTGGGGGAAGCCCCGAAGCTCATAACCACCAAAAAAGGTTCCACATTTTCGCATTTGTTGCTGAATGTCACGGATGCTTACAACCAGGAGCATGGGCAAACACAATGGGCAAAAGTATCCATTGCAGGGGACCTGGCCTCCAGATGCTGCAAAGAGCTTAAAGGTGGGGATGTCGTCCTCGTTAATGCCCGCATTCAAACAAAATCCTTCAAAAACCAGAAAGGCGAGGAAAAGTCCTTCATGGAGGTTTTTGCCTGGAAAGTGGTAAATCTTTCAAAACCTGAAGAAAAACCCTTGCCAGCCGCCTAACTCTATGGCAGTCTGTTTCTAGCTTCACAGCTTATTTCCTTATTGTTCTTAGAAGGGGGTTCTTGCTTCATCGGCCCCCTTCTTTTTTCCTTGACTCCCCCAAACCCCCTGATACTCTAAACCCAGAGCAAACTTTAATCCTTCTTAAAATTGTTCTCTGTTTCAGTGCTGAAAAGTGCTGGACTGTTAGTTTCAGTTGCTGGAAAGTGCTGATACTGGTTATGGTTGAGGGGGGAGTTGGTTATTCAGCTCCCCTTTTTTTTACCCCCCTCCCACCGCTTCAGCCGCTTAGCTTGACACATCGCACCACTTATGACACCCTGCCGTAGAGGTGGGTTATGGCAGTAGCCAGACGAAGACAGTTTCGGAGAGGGAATGAAGGGGAAAGCAGAAGTACCCGCAGAAGAAGCACCCGGAGTACCCGAAGGAGAGCTGACAGATCTTTCCGGGAAGCCCAGGAAAGGCAGAGACGAAGATCCCGATCAAGCTCCCGGGGAGGGGGTGGATCCTCTGAAAGAAGAGCCGAAGAAGAGAGACTAAAATCCAGAAGAGAAAGAGACAGAGGAAAAACTTACGACCGCCCCGATCCTTTTACCCTGGCAGAGATAAAAAGCAATCCTTACCTAAAAGAATGGCAGGACCGAACCCGCCGAATGAGAGAATATGAGCAGGAGCAGCGGTTTGGCCGTGAGCAGCGGATTGAACAAGGCTGGAATCAAAAACAGGGTAGATTACAAAGAATTGGCCAGGATTGGAAAACAAAAGATTCCTGGGCCGTGGAAAACTGGATGAGCCAGGCAGAGGATATGAGGTCCCGCTGGGGTACCCACCTCCAGGATGTCCTCCGCAGATATGACAAAGCTTATCAAACAGAAAGAGACGAACTCTATGACCTCAGAGACCAGCAAAAAGCCCTGCTTGAGGAAGTCCGTGAAGCCCCGTCATCCGTAGAGCAACAAGCCCGAATGAATTACGACCGCCAACTGGCTCAGGGAGCGATGCTCGCAGCCGCCCAGGGAAGGGGAGTGTCTGGCGGTGACCAGGCCCTCAGAGACGAGCTCGCAAATTCCTCAGCCAATATCATGAACCAAACCGCCGCAGCAAGAGCCGATGAGTATATCCAAAGACTGGGTATGCAGGACCAGCTCATGGGAAGGCAGATGGGACTTTCAGGCCAACTCTCAGATATGGCCCTCCGAGGAGCTGGGTTAAGACAATCCCTCTACGGACAGGACTTTGAAGTCGGAAACAAACTGGCCCTAAGCACTGAAAGAGCTTTAAGAAACTCCGCCACTCAGGGCTTTGATGTCGGTATGGGAATAGACAATGCCTGGCAACAAGGCTGGGATCAGATGATGCGGTGGAGAACTAAAAGCCTGGATGATGTGATGCGGGTAGAAAAATTTGGGATAGACAGTAACCTGGCCGGCCAAAGACTGGCCCTTGATGCATGGAAAGCCAATGCTGGTATGGGACTGGCTTATGACCAGTTTAATGAAGGAAACAGGCAGTTTCATTGGGGCCTGGACCAAAAAGATATGGACCGCTCCCTGGGAGCTGAGCAATGGAACCAAAAAATGAGCTGGGCCAGAGAGATGCAGGAATGGGAAAAATTTAAACACAATCAGGCGTGGAATAAAGCCATAAGTGATCAGCGGTGGAATTGGATGGGGAATGTGGCAGCCACAGCATTACCCATCGCAGGGGGTATCTTGGGAAGTGTTATCCCCGGGGTGGGTACAGCTCTGGGGGCAGGAATTGGTAGTTTGGGGGGAAGCTTACTCTCTGCCGGTTTGGGAGGAGGCGGAGGTGCCTCACCTAACCTGAATTATATATCAGGAATGATGCCCTCTCAGATGCCAGGCTTTGGGGGAAGCCAGGGCGGCGGCTATGGCCAGCCAGCTCTTGGACCAAGCGGCGGTATTCAATGGCAAACCCCGGGAGGAGCCAGAGCCAACCCACGTGCCGCAGGCTACACTGTTGATTCATCCTCGGGTGTTGTTTCACCCCCCGCCGCAGGAGGTTTCTAATGCCAGCCCTTAACTTACAATTACAAAATGATAAAAAACTGGCCTCTGACAGGGAAAAAATCCGCCAGCTAAGCATTAAAAATGAACTGGACCAAAAAAAACTTGTCTTACAGAGCAACAAGGACCAGGCACAGCTTCAATTACAAGCCAAATCCTTAGGGCAGGAAGCTGCAAAAAATGCCCAGGAAGCCAGCCTTGTAGAAACCCAAAGAATGGGAGTGGGGCTGGATAACCTCACCAAAAAACAATCCTTAATCAATACCCAGATGGATCATGATGTTCCTTTCATGCTGGACAAAAGACACTATATGCCGGCCGGGAATAAGCAGGCAAAAAGAAAACCGGCAGGGATTGGTGATTTTTTTAAAAGCTTCCTCCCTGGGGGGCAGGATATTCAGGCAGGAAAACCAAGCCCCGTCTCTCAACCCCAACAACCCAATCAACCCCTCCCTGGAATTATGAAGCCTGCCACAGGTCCCTCAGACCCCGGGGCCGGCTATGAAGGCAGAACTTTTAAAGAATTTAATCCCAGAGATATAAAAATTGATATCACTCCCGATCAGCAACAAACAGCCGTGGATTTACCCTCCTTTGACCAGGCCCCTCAAACCCCAAATTTTCAAAGAATGCCTGAACCCATGGCTGATGCCGCAGCTCATGCCGAAGCAGTTATGGCTTACGATCAATTATGGCAGGAAACCAGACCAGAATATGCAGCCGCCAGAGAAAGAATGAAAATTGTAAGAGATACCAGGCAGGAAGGAATCAACAGACTGACACAAAAAAGACTCCAACTAAACGATACTTACAGAGAACTGGCTGCCAATCCCCCCTCCGTGAGAAGTGCCGTGTCCGGGCTGGGCTTCTTTCAAATGGCCGGGGCCCTCGCTCATTCCCTACTTTCCACCTCCGGAGGATTGGAAAAAAATGGAAAACTCATGATAAACAACATGATTGAAAGAGAATTGGAATCTCAAAAAGCTTCCTATAATGCTCAATCAGCTTACTTAAAAGACACAGACACTCTTTATGGAAAGATGATAAAAATTCTTAATGATGATTATGCGGCATCAAAAGCCACAGAAAATGTCCTCCTGGAAACTATGGAAAATGAGCTTAAATTCCAGCAACAAGCTGTTAAAAATCAGGAAGAGTCTTTAAAAGTTCAAACCACCATTGATACTTTGGAACAACAAAGAGTAATAAATAATAACAGCATCAATCAACAATTGTTTGAAAACGATAACGATCAGTTTCAGCATGATATTTCTTCAAGGTTAAAACTTGCAAAGCTTGGGGGTGAGGCGAGCGAATCAAAATATCCAAAGCTTTCTGATTCCCTGGCTGTAACAAAACAAGCTTATAATTTTGGTGGTTCTGAATTTATTGTGTCCGATAAAAAAGCTATAGTCAATGAAGCAAATACTTCAGCGGGAACAATCCGTGATATGAACCGGGTGAGAAGTCTTTTAAGGAATATTCATGTGGCAGGATACACAAGAGCCACAGCCATTCCTGCAGTGGCCTATACTGAAAAAGCAAAAACAGCCCAAAAGCATTTTACAGAATTAAATAAAATTCTTTTGGGAGCCATGACCCGTGCAAGGATACAATATACGGGTGGTGGTAACATGTCCGATGCAGAAAGGCTTCTGCTTCAGGAAATCTATGAAGTTGTAGCTCCTGGTAAGTGGGATGCGACTAAATTTGGAGCCATGCTTAAGAAAAAATTTACAGGAAGATATGACCTCATTGTAAAAATTATGAAGAAAAATGCAATTCATAATATGGTGGAAAGAATGAGAAATGATGCCACCCGCTTATATGGAAGAGGTGCAAAGGGAGGTAAGAATTTCAGAGACTTGTCTCTTAAAAACCAGTACGAACTTGCTGCGAGACAATTTGGGATTTCCAAAAAAGAAATGCATAAATACATTACAGCTGATACACATTTTAAAACAAGAAAAGATTTGGACAAAGTCTGGAACAGGAATGCCTAATGATCAGAGTGTTTGATTTAAAAACCCGAAAAGGTTTGCAGCTTAATGATAAAGAAGCTCTGGAAAAGATGACCATTGAGGGGGACAGGTACCTTCCTGTGAGAGATGATGATTATATCGTGATTAAGGAAAATGGGGAGGGGGAAAAGGTAAAAGGCAGAGATTTGATGGCCTCCCTGGGGGATGGTGGAAAACTTATGGATCCTGATCGTTATGCCATAAGAAAAGAGCTGGAGGCGGAAAATTCAAAAGGTGGGCAATTTATAAAAGGTTTCTTAAGTGAGGCTTTAACTCTTGGTCTGGTGGACTCCCTGGTGGCTCCGAACAATCCTCATGCACAGATGGTGGAAAAGGAAAGAAAAGAACTCTTTGGGGGAGCTGAATCCTGGGGAAGAGCGGCAGGGAATATCATACCCTTCGCATTGGGTGGTGTAGGTGGTTTATTGAGCCAGGGAGTAAAAGCTGGAGCCAAAAAAGCTGTAGGGAAGGCTTTTACAGGAGCTGGCAAATTACCCTCCGCACAGGTCTTAAAGGTGGCCACCAAAAGCGGGGATAAATTGGCTTCCCTGGGGGCTAAATATGGTCTTACGGGTAAGAAAACACAAGCCATGCTTAAGGGTGCTGGTGTTGGGGGAGCCTTCGCCGGGGCTGAAGCTGTTATTTCAGGAACCAAGGCCGGAATACAGCAGCATCGGGTAAATCAGCAAAAGGATTTTCCGGGTGGTGTGGAGGCCGGTAGAAAAATGGACTCTGCCCTGGGGGCAGGTCTTCATGCTTCCAAAGAAACCTTTACCAGCACAGCGGTTCTTATGGGGGCCATGGGGCTTGGAGGAAAAACCCTGGGACTTGGAGTGAAAGCCATAGGAGCCGGGGCAGGTATGGCAAAGAAAAGTGCCGGAAAAGCAGCTCAAAATCTCAGAGCTTCCTTCCTGGGTATTTCCAAAGAAAAAGATTATAAGCAGGTTAAAAAAGCCTTTGAAGCCCTGGGTGAAAAATCACCTGATGAGGTAAAGAAAATTGTTTCTGGAGTTATTACTCAAAAACCAAAGCCCCTTCGTATTGAAACATCCAGAGAAACACAGGGAAGCTTTAAAGGGGTTTTGGATGATATACCAGCTTCTGTAAGTGCCGTGCGGGGTAAAAAATTTAATGAATCTGAGCTTTTAAAGGAGGTCTCTGATTATATTTCTGAGATTGGCATTGCTCCAAAAAGCAGAGTGCAGGCTTTAAAACTTATAGCTGCCAGACGTGATTTTTGGGGGATAGAATTAGGTAAAAAAAGAAAAGACTTTGACCTTGCAATAATAAAAGAAAATTTTCCAGGAGTATGGCTTCCAAAAAGATTTTTTGGAGATCTTCGGAAAAACCTAACTACTGAAGTGGAAAAATTTACAAATTTAAAACCTTTTAATGATTACCTTAAAAAAGTGGAAAAGTTTATCAGTACAAAAGGTGATTTAAAATTTAGCGATATTCATCAGATTGCAAGGGGATTTGCAGAAAAATCCCGATACCCCCTTGGGGAAAAAGCCACAAAAGTTCATGATGCCTTTAGAAGGGCTTATTATGTTACAAGCAATTATGAAACGCATCTTATGGATAACATCCAAAACCATTTAATGAAATTAAAATCAGATTTTCTTGGAACAAAATATCAAAAAACTCTTTCACAAATGTATGCCGCCAAAAAGGAATTTGAAAAGAGTAATGTCATTCATGACATTCTAAAAAAGAAAGTTATAAAGGAAAAAGAAAGAGGATTATGGAGTGGATTGAATATGTACCAGGGGAGGGATATATTCATAGCTGCTTCAGGTATTGCTGGTGGTGGTGTTGTTGCCGGCCCTGTGGGAGCCATAGTCGGTGGTGTTGGCCTGTCTCTGGGTGCAAATATATGGCGTAAAACCGGCCACAGAATGCTTTCCATGGCGAACATGATTGACAATACAAACAGACTTACTCAGCTTATTAAAACCCCTAAAGGTTTAAAATCCATAATAAACAACACCTCAGAAGCTTACAAAAAAATGGATAAGCAATTTTCCAGTGTCTATAAAATGAATACAAAAAAACTTTCTGCCTTTCTTTTTGGAATGCAGGTAAATAATATAAATGATTTAAACAGGCAGGTTATTTATAGAGATCCTGTGGAAAGAATTGTACATGGGCAGGAGGACCTTTATGGAATGGTGGATTTATATGGGGGAAGATCACCGGCCAGCCAGTTTCAAAACCAAAGCATGCAACTCAAAGAATCTGTTATGCAAATACTTCCAAAACCTTTGTCCTTCAATGAAAAAGGGGAGGGAATTTATGATGACAATGATATTAAAAAATTCTATTCCACTGTGGATCAGGGGCTTACAACACCTGGCTTTATAAAAGCTTTCAGAGAAAAAAGTCTCACAGTGGAGGGACTGGAGTTTTTTAAAAGAAATTATCCAGCTTTTTTTGCAGAATTCCTTCAAACTGTCCAACAAATGGATCAAACATCCCCTGCTGTAGAGCATTTTAAAAATTTAACATCCACCTCTTACGACCAGGCTCATGTTATGTATTACTTTATGGATATGGAGCAAAAAAACAGAGAGCAACAGGATACAATGAGAGGCGGACCGAAGAGAAAATTTAATATTGAAAAAGTGCAGGGAAGACTTTATGGCTAAAGAAAAACTTATAAAGGATTTATGCGACCTGGTGGTTTCCAATAACCTGGAAAGCATAGAGTATAACAATAATGGTACAGAAATAAAAATCACCAGATTTTCATGGAAGATTGAACAGGACAGATTAGCGAGAGAACTGGAGTTAAAGAAAGGGGTACCTTCATAATGTGGTTCATGGATAAAACAGCAATGGGTATGGATAAGACCGAACAAACCCGTCTCTCTGAGGTAAAAAAGAGAGTACAGGATCTGATTCTGGAAATGGAAACTTTTTACAGGTATAATGCCACTTATGAGAGGTATTTACAAAGAAAAAAATCATATAGTAAAAATTTAAAAACAATGCATATTGAAGAAAGTCCAGGTGCCACAGATCATCCTCTAAATCCTTTATTCACCTTTAATGCCCTTCAGGCGAATGTGGAAACAGCTCATTCCAAGCTCGTAAAAAATAAACCAAAAGTAAGCTTCTTAACGAAAGGAGCTTCTGCAAAATATAAATCAGCTGCTGGAAAACTGGACAGATACTTTTTAAAACTTTTTAAAAAAATAAAAATTTACCAGGAAGGTTCCATGACATCCCGGGATTCCTGTATTACAGGATTGGGAATCCTGAAATTCTTTATTGATAAATTAAAATTTAAAAGGCTGTATTACAACAGGTTTTTTTGTTCAGATTCTGGGACAGGGGAATGCCGTCTTAAAGAAGCAGGAGATTGGGACAGTTATGATCGTTGGAAAATTATTGAGATGTATCCTCAAAAAGAATTACAGATAAAAAAGAAATACCAGGAAGAAAAGAAAATAAGAGTTTATGAAATCTATTACAAAGAAAAGAAAAAATGTATTTTTACAGATGAGTTAATCCTGGATTATTCTGACTGGCACTATGATGTTCCTTACGAACTGCTTAATTTTATTCCAGGTGTTCAGGGAGTGCTTGGAGTGGGAGTGTGCGAAAAAATATTCCATATTCAGGAATATATTACTTACATGTTAGATAAGATCGCAAAGAGTATAAGAAGATTTGCGATCCCCACAATTATTGTGGGTAAAAACAGCTCTCATGGATCAATCGTAAAAATGCTGACAAACCAGGTGGCTCAGCTCCTGGAATTTAATTTTGAGAAGGAAGGTTCTGGTCCCCCTCAATATATCACTCCACCCATTATGAGTGACCAGTATTTTGATTTTTTACATAGCCTGTGGGAAAAAACTTTTGAGATTGTTGGAGTGAATAGGCTTATGTCTCATGGTCAAATTCCTCCCGGGCTTCAGAATGCCAGTGGAGCCGCACTCAGAAGTTATCAACAAATTGATATTGAAAGATTTGAATTCATAAGAGAAAATTATGAAAACCTTTATATCAGATGTGCAAAAAGAATAATAAAAACAATGAAAAAACAGGGAAAGACTGAGCAATTTACAGGGATAGACAAGAAAACCATGGAAGAACTTATGAGCAATATTACTATATGGGTAAGTAATCTTTTGCCAGAAACCCCGGCAGGTCAGCTTTCTTTGTCCTCTGAGCTTTATAATTCCAACTTGGTAACAAAATCACAAGCCTTATCCTTAATTGACAGCAAGGACACACAAGCATTCATAGATTCCTCTGTATCCATACCAAAAACCATTGATCTTCTTATAAATAAAGCTCTTTCTATGGGGAAAACTCCGGATTTTAAAAAAGTCCTGGGTGTGGGAAATTACCTGGAAAGAAGCAGATTGATATATTGCTCTCTTATTCAGGAAGATGATGATGATAAAAAAATTCAAATTATGGATAAATTTATTGAGTTCTTGGAAGGAGTTTATCAAAAACTCAAGATTAGCTTACAGGGAAGTATGCCACCCACTGGTCCCCAGGGAGGCCAGGAACCACAGGGAGGAGAGCTTACAGCCAATGCTGATCAATATGCTTTTGGACCTTCTTAATGGAAATAAAGATGTATCCAGAGAACAAAGAACATTTTGAAAGATATATGGAAAAATCAGCCTTAAGAGGACTGTACTTTAATTCTTTCTCTTACATGGAAAGAAAAGTTTTTGAGGAGGAAAACAAAGGATTTATAAAAAATTTTAAATATGTTTTTGATCATTATGATCAATATGTAACCAGTTATATCATCTATGATGATATTAACAAGGATATAATATGGTTTTTTACTCCCTTGCAATCCCAAAGACAGGGATATATGAAAAGGTTGTTTGAGAAATATAAAAATATTTTTTTAAAAGAAAATCCTTACACAATAAAATACATGAGCATACAGGCCAGGAAATTCTTTGCTTCAGAATCCATAAAAAAAATATTTCCTGAGAAATCTTTTAAATGGAAAAACAAAATTTAACACCTGTACTTTCATATATTAAGGGTTTTTACGGTTCTCATCCAAAACAGTATAATTATATAACAGAAAATGCGTTATGGAATACTGCTTATGGAAGCAGGCGGGCTGGCAAAACTTTTGCCAATGTTTGTAAGGCTTTGTATCTAATAAGTAAGTCATATGAACAAACATTTATGAAAAGAATTGTATTTGCCTCTGCCACCATAGAGAAGACAAAGAGCCTGTACTGGCGACTTTTTCTTGGAATTAATCAAAAATTTAATCTTGGATTTGATTTTTACAGTGGTAAGAATATGATCCGTGCAGGAAGATACTGTGAAATTCATTTCCGGGGATTAAGAGATATACCCAGTGCAAACCTTGATTATGGTTTCCCTGTTCTTGCAGTGTTTTTTGACGAAGTCCATACTGTAAGAGAAATCGTAACAAGGCATTATCTAAATAATGTAATAGAGCCAACTTCAATCGGTGTTAAATATGCCTCCATAAATCTTATCTATAACCCACCTCCTGTAAAAATTCCCTACATTGAGGAAAATTTAAATAATAAAGAGATTGAAAGAATAAAATTAACAATCCATGAGAACCCCGCATATACATCCAGGGAAATAAAAGACTACTTGTTAAAAATGGCCAAGAGACGGGGCTATAAAAGCATCCAGGAGGCTTATGAAAATGATCCTGGCTTCAGGAGGGATATGTTCGGGGAGTTTGCTTATGATACCAGCTCCCTGGTATTTCAAACCTCAAAGATAAAAACTTATGAAAAACTACCGGAAGATGTATCCAAATATGAGAAGGTGATTGGTGTGGATACTGGGGGAGGTATGGCAAAGGATGCCATTGTGGTTATTTGTTACTCCAATCATCACAGGACCGCTTATGTGGATTATGAGGTGGAGTTAAGCAGTGTGGATGCTGATACTGAAGACCTGGCTGCCAAGATAAAAAGTGTGAGAGAGGAGTATAACAAAGGAAGTGAGCCTCATCCCATAGCCTTTGATTATGGAGGCCATGGAAAGAGGCTGGCAAATATCATAAGGAACAGGCACGGCATTCATGGAATTATTGCTGCCAAAAAGACTGACAAAATGGCTCACCTTCTGGAAATGAGGACTGAAGCTTACCGGGGAAGACTCCTGTTTAAAAAAGACAGCCTGTTACTCCAGGAAATGGACCGAATATTTTTTAACGATCTTTACACAGGGATTGACGAAGACAACAGCATCCATTCAGACTTACTGGATGCCTGCCTGTATGCTGTGCGGTGGGTAATAAATCAGTACCCCAGTCCCCGGGACACGAGGACTGAGGCTGAAAAAGATTTGCAAAAGGTTATAGAGGAAACAAGAGAGATGCAAAGAAGGGAAGGAATATATTAAATCCACTTCATAAAGGGCTTAACCTTAAAGGTTTTACCCATACTTTCCTCCAATAATCTTGTCTTTTTTATTAAATCCACTCCCTCATTCCTGTCTCTTTTACAGAAAACATTAAAGGGATCATTGGTAAATTCCTTTAACTTGTTCAGTATAAAAGAATAATTATTTATCAGTTTTTCCATAAACTGAGAATACTCCGGAGCCGCCAGGGGAAAATCAAGCTCCATAAAATAAACCTTAAAAGGGAAAGAAGTTTCAATCATTATAAATCTAAAATCCTCAAGATCTTTCCCAGTAACCTGCTTATAAATCATCCTGTAAAGCATCTCTTGTATGAAATAATCCTGCCCCTTGTATTTAAGGGCAGAGTTTTTGGGGTCTCCGCTGACAGACGAAGTCTTTATATCAAAACCATGATTTTCATTGAAGTTTAACAAATCATAGATACCTAAAAACTTCACACCCACCCCGGAGGTTATAAGTTTTTTCTCAATATCTGAGTAAATCAAAAGCTCCAAATCTTTTAAAGATATGGAAGATAAGAATAATACTGAGCTATTGTATGTTTCCAAAAGCTCCTCTGTTAAAATAATTTTCCCTTTGGCTTCTTTTTCAAAAGCCTCTTTATCAACTGTTTTTCTCAGACCTTTTGGTTTTTGAATAAAGTTTTTTTCAAATTCCAAGCCAAGTACCTTGGTAATTATATCTTGTGAGATGAGACTACCATTTTTGTTATAGCTTTTGAGGATTGAGAGTATTTTGTAAAATACCTCATGGCTTTGTGATCCCTTTTGCATGGCTGGTTTTACTTTCACTCTTTCACCAAGAACATAGGATTTTAAAAATCCCCATACTCCATAATTAAAAAGTGTTTTCAGCTTGCTGGCTGATACACATTCTTTCTCCTCAATATTGGTTATTTTTGTATCCACCGGCTTTAACAAGCTTAAGTTATGTATTGTTTTGTCCGTTTTTTCAGTCATTTTTTTCCTCCTTTTTAAATTTTTTTATGGTTTAATACTTCTATGTTTTTTAGAAAATGTATTTTATCTTTTGGCACAATTGGCACAAAAGGATTTGACTTAAAAGCATTGACATTTTTTTCATAATAAAACTTCACACTGTGGATAATGTTTTCAAGATTGTTTAAAAATTCCATAGAACCCTTATGTTTGTTACGGGCTTCCTCATATTCTTTAATTACATTTTCTGGCTCTGGTTTCCATGCCAAAGTATTGTTATCCAATAAACCTTGAAACATTTTTATTTTTATTCTTACTGCTTCTTTAAGCAGATAGATAAGAATTAAACCATCTTTTAATGTAAGATATTCCTTAAAGGAATTTTTTCCGTCATCCGGTAATAAATATCCGGAAAATCCCATAATTTCAAATTCTTTTGTATATGCATCATTAAGCATAAAAGAGTCTTTTATAATACTTTTAAATCTGTCCCACCATAAAGGATCTTTTTCTTCCTGGTAGGTTTCAATAATATAAAAGAAATCAAACTCCTCCCCGGCATCGGACTCTGCACGCCCGGTTGTTCTTCTTTTTAAAATCATCTTAACCCCCCTCTTGTTTGTTTATGGCTACCTCATCAGTACCTGGTTACCACCCCAGGCAGACACCCCTGCTGACCTTTTGATAATCTCTTACAACTAACAAGGAAGGCTATTAGAAGCAGGGGCGTTTCGGTGCTGTTCAACCTCTGATTTAATTAAAAGTTAGGCATTCCTCCTTTTGCTTTATGAGAGCTGCCACTTGCAGGATTATGTGGCCTCTGATCATAAGAAGCCCCATCCCGGTCATCCTCCGGCTGTACCCCCAGCATAGTCGCCAGGGCATATCTCCTAAAATAGGTAATAGCCCCTCCCATGTCCTGAGAAAGACTACGAGACTGAGTCTTTACTTCCATATACGTGGGAAGCATATGCTTTGATTCAATACACTCCCCCGTCTCCGGATCCAGTATTTTTGTGACTATACCCCCGAAATCCAGGTACTGAAGGAAGCTTAAACCCTCATCATTTAAATGCTGCCTGGCTAAGCCCAATAGCTTAACAAGAGAGAGGTATTTATAAGTGAAACCCCCACTCCTGCCTTGTATTGAAGCTGTTGAATCCGTCACACATTTCTTCTGAATCTTGATGCTGGCCCTCGCAAGAGCCGCATACAAAGACCTCTTTTTCTTACCCAAACTCTTACCCCCTGACCCTTCCACAACCTTACCCTCTGCCTTAACCTTACCCTCTGCCTTTTCCCCAATTTCTTTTGCTTTTGAAAACATTTTTACCTCCTACAGTTAAAGTTTCTGGCCACCTCATCAGTCCCGGCCGGCCAACACCGGAAGACAAGGGCTAAAAAGCCCCTGTTTCAGCTAATCAATATCTGAATAACCGCAAATTTCAATGCTTCTGTCATGCTCTGACATGCTCAAAAGTTTTCTTTTTTAACTCCTTATTGTGTCCTTGAATGTTCATAATTCCCTCCTTTTTTTTGGTTAATCTTACTCACTCGGACCGGGCTGATCCACAGGTGTCTCACTAAGCTCCATCCATAAATCATGCTCCGAATCCTCCATCTTCTCACAAAACCTGCATAAACGCTCCTCAAAATTGTCCCGTATCACCATACGGGTTTCACAACGCCTGCAAAAAACCCCCGTCTTGGACGTCTCTTCTCTTATAATTTCCATGCTTTTTCCTCCTTGTTGTTGTTGTAAGATAAACCCACAATATCATACTCAATACTTTTGTCCAGTATTAAATTAAAAAAAAAAGCAGTGCGTTATTCTTAAATATTCTTAAATATTCTGAAATATACTGAAATCTACTGAAAATTTATGTTGCAAAACCCTTCAAAAATGGCTCTATTATTAACACATGGGGTCAAAACTTAGCAAAAATACACCTATGACAGGATATAACCTCAGGAATACTAAACCATTATCAGCAGATAGCATGAATTTTTACCAGAAGGTAAGTGCTGATGCTTTGAATGCCCTGAAAGAGAAGATGCAAGAGTCTATTTCTGTGGATTTATCCTCTCTTGCTCCACTTGACCAGCTAACGGGTATAGAGAAGCAAATGAAGGCTATTGATTTGTTTCAGACTAGCTTTAGGAAGCTTAAGAAGGGAATGGAAAGTGATTTTGAGACCCTGCTATGGATCAAGGGGCTGAAGGATGATGAAAAGCAGCTTTACCTGGAAAAGACCCGTGAGAGGCAGATTATTTCGCATAAACAGCCCATTCCCAGCATCTTTGAGGCTTTTGGCATACCTAAGCCCGTGGGCTTTAATCAGCGACTGAGAGAGATTGAGGAGCGGGTTATAGCCGACTGGCAGGAGCGGGAAGACTGGAAAAGTCTTTACAAATTCTTTAAGGAAAGGAACCCGGACAGAGCCAGGGACTTCAAAGATTTGTGGGAGGAGCAAAAGAAGGCTGGTAAGGAACCCAAGCCTGAGAAGACTGGCCTTCCTGATTATCTGAAGGATAAGTAAAAAAAAACTTGACACACTGAATAATAAAAGCTCAGATACTCTTAATCAGGAGGTTTTTATGGATGAAAATCAGAAACAGCAAATATTATCAGCCATGGGTATAAATCCCAACACAACCCCAAACGGGGCTTTACAGGCCAATCAGGCCCCCCAGGGAGTTCAAAACCAGCCTCAAGCACAGCAAGGTTTTCACCCCGTCCAGCCATTTACTAACCCTCAGTTTCAGCAAGTTCCTCAAAATCAAGCCGGACAGATTCCACCTCAAACTCAGCAGCAAAACCAACAAATCAGCCAACAAGTCACTCCGGAAGCCATTGAGTTGGCAAGGCAAAAAGTTCTTGCTGCAAATAACCTGGTTCAGCAAAAACAAGCATTTCTGGACATGCTTGGAAAGTACAAAATCCAAACCCCGGAGCAATTACAAGCTGTTATTTCAGCTGCCACTGGCAAAAAACAGGAAAATGCTGAAGAGCAAGCCTCTGAGGAAAATCAATTTGATACTGGTGATGATTATGCCACTGAAAGAGAAGCAAAGCTTGAAAAAGAGCTAAAAGCTTTAAAAGAGGGCTTACTTTCTGTGACTAATGTTCAACAAAGGCAGCTCTTAGGGAATCAAATCAGAGAATTCTTGAGTAAGGAGGAAAATAAGAATAAATATCAGCTCACTTCAAGGATGTTGGATGATGTAACGGTTGAAAACATAATGAAGCACATGGAAGTTCATTACCGGAACACCGGCAATCCTTTACCTCTGGAAAATGCTGTCCAGAATGCTGAGATGCAGCTTAAATCTCTGCATGGCCGTATTACTGGGGGGGCAGAGGTTAAAACTCCTCAACAGCAAGATGTATTATCTCAGCAATCTAATCCCATAGGGGACCTTGAGGTTTTGAAAATTCCTGGTCTTCAGAAGACTACTCCTCAGCAGACTCAGCAGGTTTTTCAGCAAAATCAACCTCAGAGCCAAGTTCCCCCGGTGCAAACTCCTCAAAACCCGGACAATCAGCTTATGCAATTTCCAAGCATGCGAACTCCTGATTTCCTTGAAGATCCTAACCAGACCATTAAGCTTCCTATAGGCTCCCATGGCTCTGAAGTCGGTAATGTTTTAGGGCAGGGACAAAAGTTAGTGAATGGGCCTTTGCCGATTGGTAAGGCAAGAGATGCAACTATAATGAAGGGATTCCAGCATCTTGTGAATATGTCAGGTTAATTTCTAAAAGTTTTATAAAAAATTCCTAAAAGTTTCATAGAAAAATCCAAATTTTAAATAACCAGGAGGTTTCTATGTTCGGGCTAAGTTTTACAAATTTCTCAAAATATATGAAGACTGTTTATTTGGACTTCGGTCTGAAGGACAGTTTGATGACGGCTGATAAAGTTTTGCGAAGGATTACGACAATGCAATCCTTACCCAATCTTGGGGGTAATGAGATGTATGTACCGATCCGTGCTGGTATGACACCGGCTCAATCTAAAAAGTTCGGTATTGCCTCTTCAATCGGAAGAAAAAGCACTGGTGCAAGGGTTGCTTTTAATGTGCCGTATGACAAAGACTTCGGGGTGAGTGTGATTGAGAACAAGGTGATTTATGCTTCTATGACCTCATTGCATGCGTTTGTGGGTGCATTCGCTGATGAGACGGACAATGCGATTTTGGCATTGAGGAATAAAAGATGTTCCGCCTTATTGAATGATTCTGGTCAGCCGAATGCTATTGGTCGGATTAAAGCTGGGGGTATTGCTTCGGGGAGGAGGACTATAACCCTGAATAACCCTGTGATGGCTAACTTTGAAGTGAATATGGAGTTGGAGTTTTCAACATCCAATGCTGCTGCTTCCCGTGCTGGTGGTCCTTACACGATTGAAAGTGTTGATCGTAAGGGCGGTAAAATCACGCTAACTGCTGCTCTGCATGCTTCTATAGTGGTAAATGACTATGTATTCAGAAATGGGGATCGTGGGGAAACAGCACTTACTTCTTTCTTTGATTACCTGCCTGGTGGCTCTACCCCGGGGAGTTTGCATGGGTTAAATCGTAATATTGATCCCTTAAGGCTTGCTGGTCAGAAAGTTACAAAGGCTATTGGCACGAATTTTGCAAAGACTGTCCGTGAGGTTGCGGCTTCCATAGACAACCTTTCTGGTAGGGGTCCGAATGCTGTATATGTATCTCCTCTTGTTGAGAACAAGATTGCAGCGGAGCAAGAGCAAAACATCAATTTTGTTACTGATGGTGGAAAGAGGATGGCAGAGATCACCTATATTGGTCAGGGCCGTTTGGGTTTTCAGACAAGTAATGGTGTGATTGAGCTTGTTTCCAGTCCTTTTATGCCTCCGAACAAGATGCTTTTATTAACGGAGGAGGCTTTTCATATTGGACATTTAAAGTCGGATTTTGTGTCTTTTGTGCAGGATGCTGCTGGTGGGATTTACAAGCAGGCTCATGACAGTCCTGGTCGTGAGGTAAGGCTTGAGTCTTATGGGAATTTGTGTTGTCAGGCTCCTGGTTTATCGGCTCAGATTGAGCTTACTGGGGCTGATATTCCAACTTTTGCTTAAAAATTAAATGGGTTTCCCCTCTCTTCGGGGAGGGGGGACTTTTTCTGGGAGGTCTTATGTTGGCTGCGATAAACATTCAGGACCTAACCCGAAGGATCAGGAGTGTTGCTGATGTTAAGGGTGATTTTCATACTGATGAAGAGATAAAGGATCGTATAAAAGAGGTCTATGACAATCTTTATTTTAAGATTGTTGAGTTGAACGAGGGGACTTATGTAAAGCAGGTTTTGAGTGATCCTGTGTCCCCTGGGAGTAATGAGGTTCCTTTACCTTCTGATTTTTACAGGATGCGTAATGTAGAATTAAAGCGTGGTGATTATTACAGGCATCTTCAGCAGACGAGTTATCATGGAGCTTCTTTGGCTTCTGGGATTTTGATTGATTATTGGTATTGGGGGCCTGATTCTAACTGGAAGTATTTGATATTTTCTGATCATATTAAGATTTTTCCCAAGTCTAATGTATCAGGGAATCAGTTTAGGCTGACTTACACGAGTGATCCTGATTTTGAGAATAATCCTGATTTACAGAAGGGTTTTGAGAATTATCTAATCTACCAGGTGGCTTATTTGTTGGGTGTTATTCAGCAAAATCCTGTTCCTGAGATTGGGAGTATGGCTCAGGGGTATATGCGTAGTGTTATGGAATGGGCTAGTAGTAGGGACAGCAGTACTCAGGTGGTTCAAGAGGTGGAGGGTTATTTTTAGGTGGCTTTTGAGCGGATAAATGTTTCTGGTGGGGAATTGGATGCGGATGTGGTTAATCGTATTCAGGGGAATATATCATCAGCAATGAGGGAATTGGATGCGAGGATTGCTGATTTGGCTCGTCCTTCTTTTTCTGTGGTGGATGATTTTCCGTCTTCTGGTGTGGATGGTGATTATATTATTTTTTCCAGGGATCGGGTTATTGGGAATATGAGGATTGCGAAGAGGGATATTTTTCACCGCCGGAATGGGTACTGGGTGAGGGTACTTTCTTAACGCATTGTGTCTTAATTTCTTTTTGACTTCTCTCTTTTTCTTTGAGCTTCTTTAATTATTATTATCATAAAACAAGGAGGTTTCATTATGAATGAGAACAAGATTGAATCAAAAGTTATAAGAGAGGTAATTAAAGCTCCTCTCATGAGTGACACAAATTACAATGCTTTAAGGAAGATGCTTATTGATTTTGATTTTAAGCTAACTCAGCTTAGGAAAAAATACATCGCTCAGTTTTCACATTACATAAATCATCTCAGTCACATTCACAGGGATTTTGGCGATTATGATGAGTTTTTCCAGAATGTTCGTCAGGTAATAAACTCCCTGGGGAACATAAAAGGTGAGCTGTTTTACGCTCTGTGCGATAAAAATCTTTGCATATCAAATGTCAGTAATTTGAATACCATGGATTGGATTGCTGATAATCTCTTTAAAACAGACAAAGCTACAGGGGATATAGAGATTGTTTTTCCCAGATGCTTACAGAGGGTAAGAGCATTAAAAGAGAGATGTAGGGATATGGATGATTTTGTTATCCGTCTTGAATCTCATAGTTTAAAACATTTTAGAAGAGAGGAGGAAGAAATGGCTAACAAGAAATCCAAAAAGAAAGTGGTTTCAAAAAGTAAGAAACCTGTAAAGAAAAAAACAAAGGCTAAAAAAGCCAGAAAAAAATAAATGAGTGGCATAAAGAGTAAAAATTTAGGCAAAAGTTCTCAGGCTATGTTTGAGGGCTTTTGCCGTTTTCATAATGTTCTTTGTCTTCGGATAGAGGATGGGGCTACGATATTCCGTCCCAGCAAGGGGAACAATTTTAAGGGGCAGGCTTTCCGTAAGGCCCAGCCTTTTGATTATATTGTGGTTCCTTTCAGGGACAAGCCTTATTTTGTGGATGTAAAGACAGCTCCTGAAAAACCCCCTTCTCTAAGTTATTTTGATCCTGGTCCCGGGGTAAAAAAACATTCATCCACTCAGAGGCAGTTTTTAACTTTTGAAAAAATTGCACAGAAGTCCCCGATAATTATACAGGAGCATTTGCAGTTTGTTTTTTATGTGGATACTGACAAAATTGACAAGGAAAGATATGCAAGGAATTTTACAGGAACAATCATCACTTTTTGTACGAATTCAGGTATCTCTAAAAAATTACAATTTCCAAGGGATTTTTATGATTACTCAAAAAGAGAGGATATTAGCTCTTTTTGGGATAAGAAATCAGGTCCTCATTTTTTCATATACGACTACCGGACACTGGATTGTAATTTAGAGATGAAAATTAAGAGACCAAATTTCCATTTATTGATGTCATCAAAGTATGTGGGTTAATTATTTGTTGGAGGTGTTTTATGGTATTGCTTAAGGATTTTGTGTGTAATCCAGAACACAGAGATAAGATTCAGAGTTGGTATTTTAACTTAAAGGGTATAACAAAAAGAGAGGCGGAGATTGCTGCTTATGCATGTATGGGGACCAAAAATCAGTATATTGCTTCTTTGTTGGGGTTAAGAGAGAAGACAATTAAATTTCACTTGACCAAAATATTTAAAAAATTGAAAGTGCATTCAAAAATTGAAATGTTTTTAGAGCTGCCCAGGTGGCTTTTTACAGATGGAGCCATGAATGAACAGTTTAATGAAGATTTTTGTAAATTTAAGGAAGAGAGAAGGAAAGAGGAGTTAAAAAAGACTGTATCGGTTGCTGTTGAAGAAACAGAAGAATTACCTGGATACAAGGGAAATTAAGTGGAATGAGGGGATTTGCAAAAATGGGGAATAAGTGAGAGTATTGATGTATGGCGACACCTAATCTTAATTTAGAGGAAATTTTGGCTGGTACTGCCACTTTGGCAGACCTGATACGGATATTTAATTCCAATTTACAGAAGATTGATGCTCATAATCACAGTCTTTTGCGGGGAGCTACAGTCCCCTTGTCCTCTGTTTTCCCAAATGCTGATTATTCACTCAGAAACAGGTCTCTGTTGGGCTTAAAGAGTTTGCAGTTTATAGCCCAACAAACTACTCCAGTGGGTTTAAACAGCCTGTATTTTAAAAATACGGAGCTGTTTTGCAAGGATGGGAATGGAAATGAGATTCAACTGACTTTTGTTGGCCGTGTGGGAGGTCCCAGTGTTCCTGTATCCATCAGTGAGGCGGTTTTCAGGATCAATGCCACGACTTCCAATGTGACTTTAACTGGTAACACCCGTCAAAGTCACACGATCAATGCTTTTACAGTGGGGACTTTTCCTGATCATGGGAGCGATGATACTGTGGCGGAGGTTCAGAGTGGCAAGGGTGTAAAGATTTTGAGGGATGGGATTTATTTCATCAGGGCTGAGGTAGAGATTCATATTGAGGGGAGGTCAGGTTCTCAGACGAAGGAGATTGGTTTTGAGATAAGGCATTTGCGGCCTGGTACTCCTGACACATTGATTGATGATGTGATTAGTGAGCGGCCTTCCATGATTCAGACTTATCAATCGGCAAATGATTATGCAATTCCTGTGTCTCTTGGATTGATTGATTGCAAGGCGAATGATTATTTGGATTTAAGGGTGAGGTTTCAGGGAAACAGTCCGAGTGACAGTATGACTTTCAGTATTCCTGCATTTAGTAGTGATGTAAGGACGGGGATATATGTAACCCGTGTGGATGGTGCGAGTGGGCCTGTGGGGCCACAGGGGGCGGATGGTGAGCCTGGTCCCCGGGGTTCTGAGGGGCCTGCTGGTCCTGCGGGACCGAAGGGTGATAAAGGGGATACTGGGCCTGTGGGGCCGCAAGGTCCTGCGGGGAGTGGGGGAGGTGGTGGCGCCACCATACCTCAGCATACTTTTTTTTATGGCTTGACCTCCCGTATAGCCACACAGACGAGGGATTTGACGACTTTACAGCCTTTGGTACAGACGGCGGCAGCTGATCCTTCCGGGAGGACTGAGAAGACTGTATCTTCTTTGCTTTTGGCCGGAGCCAGGGTGGTTTTTCAGACACCTGGTGTGACGGGGTATTATGCCCCTTTTGTGGGGGTAAAGAGTTCGGATTACACGAACCTTCTTTTCCTTTTGAATGGCCGGGAAAGTGATCTGTGGAAGTCTGCCGGCAGTGTTCTCATAAATTCTGTGTCTTATGCATTATTTGTACAAACCCTTTGCCTTTCTCAAAATAGATCGGTACCTTTGGTGTTAAAAGATTATGAATAGATTGGGAAGAGTAAAATGATTATAATAGGTGGAAAAAAAAAAGAGCTTACTATGGATCAGCAACTTGTCATAAGGGATGCTTCCATGAAGCTTGGGGAATCCATGGCTTCTTTGTGTTTTTTTATGATGCAAACTCATGGGAAGACTTATGATGAGGCTTTTACTGGTCTTGTTGAAAGTTTAATAAAGGATAAGAAGGGTATTAAGGAAATCCTTGACACGGCTATTGAGTATCATAATGATATTAAAGCGAAGCAAAAGGAAAAGAAAAAGGCCAAGTTGGAGTTATTGCAATGAGCAAAGGAGTAGAAATGAGCAAAGAAGTAGAAAAGAAACCTATTGGCAGTTTATTAACTGTAGAGGAATTTAAAGATCTGGTTCATGCTTACGAAGGAGAGATATATTTAGAAAAACTTGACCCAGAGATGACAAAAGAAAAAGTACTTTCTCTTTTAAACCAGCGTATAGAGCAAATTAAAAGAGAGTTCTTTAGAGAATCCAGTTATTTTGCAGTAAAATTATATGATGTAAAAAGAGCTATAAAGAAAGTGGAAGACCTATGAAGTATCTTTTGCATGAGAATAGAATTTTTAATCTTTCCTTAATTAAGAGGATAGAGGTTTCTATAGATGATATAATGAATGGGGATGACCATTTGATAAAAGTATCTTTAAAGGAAGTAAGGATGCATAGTTGTCATCCAAACAAACCTACAGAATGGGATTATGTTGATATGATTAGTTATCATGCTTGTTATAGAAGTAATATTTGTAAGCTTATTTTAGAGAGAAAAAAAATGATATCTCATAAAATTGGATTTGAAATTATGAAGGCATCTCATGTTGTAAATTTTAGATCTATTATTGAAGATGCCATTATGTGGGCCGTTCCCAAGAATGAGCTAAAACAAGAATTTAAAAAACCTTTAAAGGAGGAGTAATGAAAAAAGAAAATATCTCATTAGATGATATAAAGCTCTCAGAGAGTATTCTTATAAAAAAAGCCCTGAAAAGGGTAGTGAAAGAGTATGGATTAAAGTCATCAGAGCAATTATTTAATGATCTAAATTATATGATTGAAAGACGATTGGGATTGGCAATTCAAAAGGCAAAAGCGGAAGGAAGAGCCATTATAAAATCACTTGGGTAAATACTTACTGTCCTTCCAATGAAAAGGAGGTTTGGAAGGTTTTTTGCCAGTAATAATATCCTCCCTCTTATAAATCTTTCTATATTCCCTTTGATATGTGTTTTTCTTATCTTTAGATAACCGCCTGGCATACTCCCTGCTCGTGTAAAGTTTCCGACCTCTTTTGCATTCTTTGGAACATGTTGTTTCATTGTACCACCGGGGGGAAAATTCCTTCCCACAAAAAACACAATCCATTCTTATTCTTTTTTTTAAAAAAGGAATATAGTCTTTATTATTGTATTTTGCATGGGGGAAGGCAGAAAGCAAACATGCACGGGAGCAATAAATCTTGTTCCACACACTTTTTATAAAAGGTTTTTTGCACTTCTTACAAAGAGGTTTCTTTTGATTTATCATTTTCTATTCACATGGATTTCTTTATTTTTTCTTTTATCTCTGTTAGATAACTTATTTTTGGATTTAATTCAAAATCAATTATACTGGTTAAATTTTTTAAGATTTCATCTTTCTTTTCATCTTCTGGAAACAGAGTGCATTCTTTCAGTTTGGTTAAGTAAGACATTTCATGATAGCTTAAAACATCCCCCAAAGTTTTTTTAGGTTCCAGTGCCATTATTATTTCTCCTTTCTATCCTGATTTTATAGGTAGTCTAATGCTTTTCTGACCTCTAAATCGGCCTTTTTAAACTCTTTAAATTCTGCATCAACCTCTGAATCGGCCTTCTCTTTTAATTCTGCATCAACCTCTGAATCAACCTCTGACTTGCTATCTTTATTGTTTCTCATATTTACAGCTCTCTCTTTTATAAGGTTCCTTCTGTTCAACATGTGTTGAATTTTCCTGCTATGAAAACTCTCATTAACCTTGCTTTCCAGGTTCTCAATTCTCTTAAATAGTTGATTTTCCCTGATATTTAAAATCTCATTAACCTTTCTTTCCAGGTTCTCAATTCTCATAAGTATTTCTCCCATTTTTAAATCTACATCCATGGTTTTCCTCCTAAAGTTTAAAGTTTTTTGAGATAATCAATGAGAGCCTTTTTTTCATTGATTCTGTTTTGGTGTTGCCCTATTAAATCTTCCTGTGATGTTATTAAATCTTCCTTAGTTGAATGTGCTACAGTTTCAGATTCCTTATTGGTTTTATAAGCAATCTCTTTTATTTTGGAAAATGATACATAATCCCCTAAAAGTTTTTCTTTTTTCCATTAAAATACCTCCTTAAAAAAGCCATTATGATAGTAGATCAAAAATACCCTAAAAAAAGATTGAAAATCAATAAAATTTTATGGTACGCTGTGTCTATGAAAAATCTTTTTTGGCCCTGGTGGCTTCCTTTTATTCTGCCCATAATTGTTCCTCTTTGCTCCCGTGCTGAGGTTCCGCAGGATGAGGTCTTTTCTCAGGCTATTTTGGCGGAGGAGGTGCAGGAGGCTTATCCGAATGAGTTGGCCATAGGGAATGTTTTCAGCCCGCAGGCGGCTTCCACGCATCAAAATATGACCTTCCTGGTGGAGCAGGAAACCAGCAATTTGATAGCTTTTACCACGGCTTCAGCCCCTTCGGGGTGGGGTACAGTGGCATGGAACAGGAGTGTTACGGGGCAGACTGGCACGGGGAGTGCTTTGCCGGCCCCCTCTAATGATATTATGCTTTTGAGTGATACCCGGGTAGCTTATCGGTCGGCTCAGAGTAAGCGGGTAAAGAACATCTGGATTGGGGCTGTAGAGTATTCTGTAAATTGGTTGGCCAGGAATGCCAAGCTGGGAACCACGGATGTTATTTATTCAACCATTAGTCCTGCTTTGCCCTCTGCGGGGGGGTGGAAGGATGTAAAGTTTGAATTTACGGACGGGACTTTTGACCCGGCCACCAGCTCCTCAAAGAGGAATGCCACTCTGGGGAAGGCTGGATTTTTGGCCTTTCTGGACCTTGAGGAATTTACCCCCAATCAGACCAATATTTACCCCTCTGTGCGGGAGGTTATCAAGGCTGGTGCGAATATCACTGTCACCCCTGATGAGGCGGGTAAAACTCTCACGATTGCCACGGATGTATCCTCTGAGGATACAAGGTTTATTTCCTTAGACACCACACCCACCAATTTAAGTTCTTATGCTCATGGCCAGGTTTTGCGGATAAACACACCTGCTCCCGGCCGGTGGGTGGAGGTTGGGGGTGCTGATTCTGGTGAGAGGCATCTTTTCAGAATGGCCGGTGTTGCTGATCCCAAAAATGCGAATAATTGGGGATTTAGCTCCACCGGGGATGTGTATGGTTCTTTGAGTACCTGGGATGGTGGCCAGCCCCTGGCAGGGTCTGATTTACCGATTACCAGGCTGGAGTTTAGGGATAACGGGTCTGCGGATGCGGATGCGACTTTGCTGATTAAGAAGTCTGCGGTGTCTTATGCGGATGCCCCGGCGAATTTGTATGCTCGTTTTTACCAGGCTGGGGTTAATCCTGTTATTGTGAATTCTGTGCAGTTTGCCCGTCAGGCTGATAATGCTCAGCATGATTATGTGACTTACCTGGTGCCTTCCAGTGAGACTGGGGACTCGGAGGGTGTATGGACAAGTCGTCAGTATGTTACAGGGGTGGGATTTTTCACTGCGGTTCCCACGCAGGGTGATGAGACCACGAATGCTTTTAATTTTCATGCTTTAAAGTCTGTGACTGAGATTGATGCTCCTGTTACTTCCCTGGCAGCTTCCGGTGTCACTGTTTCCACCTCCACCTTTGATAAAAACCTGAACACCAGGGATGATAATGTTCAAAAAGCTTTGGAAAAGATTGATGATATAGCAACCAAAACAAATGATGATCAGGAAATACTTAATCAATTTACTTTGAATAAGGTAATTGAAAACCCCTCTTTTCAAAGATCTCTATCAATTACAGGTGAGAGAACATACTATTATATAGGTGTTGCCTTAATAGGTAAATATCTGTATAGAGATTTTTCTTCCATTTCTTCAAATCAAGGTTCAAGGATCAATTTAGAAACTGGGGCAGAGGAAATAACTCCAAATCTTAATATATCTTCTTACAGGTATATAGTATCATGGGCATCAAATCCTGATAATGATCTTTTAATAATGCCGATAACACGACAAAACAATCCAAGAGGTTCTTATAACATAACATTTGGTTATTCTGATAATGCAAATGCTGCAAGTTCTTCAATACCGAGTATAAAAAATCCCATACCAAATTTTTCTTATCAAATTACCTCTACCTCTCATCCCAATAATGCATTTTATAGAATATCAGGAATGTATGTAACAGAGGACAGAATATATCTTGTTGTTGGTAATTCAACAGGGAATTTCAACACTCTTGGTGATTTAAAAATTGTTGTGTGGTCTTACACAAAAACTCCATTCCAGGTAACAAGATTATCCAATGAAGATATAAGTTTAATCCCATTAAGAAACACACTTTCCCCATGTGAAGGAAGGGAAATCAATAGTGATTATGTTCTCTATGTAAATAGCACTCATGTTTATGTTGGATCAGTATGTTCCAGTAATAAATTATATGCTTTTAATAAGGATACTAAAGCAAGAGCTTCAGCATCACTGGATATTACATTAACAGGATTTCCAGTGGGGTTACAATTAAGGAACTCATTTAGTACTTTTAACAGGTCTATTGTTGTCAATGTTGGAGGTCACAGAAATACTTATGAATCAGGTTTCTTTTCTCTCTGGAGTACAGGAAGAACAGCAACTTATGGTTTTCCATTTATAGGAAGCCCATTACCAGGACAACCTATTGTGAAATCCATAGATTTGGATTCTAAAGTAAGATATGGCTTTGATGATGCAGATATTGATCCTGCAAAAGATTTTAAGATAGCCGCAGAGGAGGAAACCCCCGGGAGTAAGCAAAACAAGAACCTTGCTTTTGTGGCCAGTGGTTCCACTTTCACCATCCCCACCCCCTTCCCTGGGGTGTTGAGGCTGACTTACAATAACCTCAGCACGGATGCTGACACCTATCAGCGTTATACTGCTTTTGTGGATTTGGAGGGTGGCCAACCCTCACACATACCCGCTCTGCTACAGATCGGCTCTGTCAATTACAGTTTTTCATACTTAGAGACCGAGTCTGGGCAAGCTGTTTATAAAACACCTAAGGTCAAAACCTCAGAGCGGGTTACTTCTGCATCCACTGTCAATTCTGTAAATATTCAATTTGAAGACGGCTCATGGGCCGGCCAGAGCGGGGCTTCAAAAGCCCTCAGAACACTGGACAAATCAGCCCTCCAGGGCCTGGCAAATGCTGTAACCGCAGTCCATAGTCCTCCCCCCTCCCCCACGGAAGGGCAGAGGATTGAGATGCTGAATAATGACACAATCCTTGACGGGGCTGTCATTACCGCCGCAGAAGCCTCAAACACCCTTTACACGGGCTGGGAAGACGGGTCTGTACTGACAGACCATACAGAACTTGGAAGCCTTGAGAGCGGCAAAAAAGACCTCACAAAGTGGGCTGGGCTTGTGTCCTTCTCAAATGCCCGTGCCGCCGGGAATGAGGCCAACAAGACCATGTGGGTTTTCCCCTCCGGCCAGAAGCCCACGCAGATTTGGATAAACGGGGCCAGTTACACCTGTGGAGCCACAGTGAATGCAAACTTCTGCCAGGTGGGAAGCCTGGACGGGAGCTTTATCAAGCCTGGGAGGCGGTATTTGGTGAATGCCCTGGTGGGTGCAGTAAAGCTTTATCCGGATGTGACTTTAAACCAGGGAAGTAAGTACATTTGGGATGATGTTAGGTGGATTGAGGATTTTAATCGGGAATCTGTGGATGCCCGTATAAAAGCACTCGTCCCCCAAGGGAACAGGACGGATGCCACCAAGACTGGTAATTATTTTCAGATTGATTGTGGAGCGGACGGGAATGCCTGGAGTGGGACTGAGGCTCAAAGAACGGCTCTTTCCACCAGGTTACCCAACTGCCCGTATTTCACCCATCAATAGGGTCAGCCTCTTCTAATCCCATCCTTGTATGTTTCTTATGTCATATTCCAACCTGTCTTTTTGAAGGTATAAAAGATCATTGAATCTTCTCTTTTCTCTGTGTGGTGGATGTGGTGTTATGCAGACACAATGATGGCAAGGTCTCACTCTTTCAAGTAACTTTTTCATTTTTGGAGGACGGGGATCAAAGTAATCAACAGGATTTTTTGCTTTAAAGAATTCTTTTATTAATGTTTTGCTATAAGTGAATGGATAAAAGCCTATAAATCTCAGAACATATACTTTTACAATCCAGCCAGCAATTTCTTCACTATTTGCTTGTCTAACTTCAGTTTTTTCCTCAGTTAGATGAGGTCCAGTATCTAAAATACTATACATTATTCTTCTTCATTTGGCCCAACCTGATCACCTGGAAAATGAAAACCTGGATATTCCCTTTTAAAACCTTTGATATTAAGTTCTTTGAGAGTTAATTTTCTTTTGATGTAATACCCGGTATTTTTAACAGGAAAAAGTCCCTCGCCGTCTTTTAGCTTTGAATTAAGAGCTTCCATAAAAGTCAGATATTTAACTTTATGCATCGTTTAATTCCTTTGCGGCTTCTCTGTACTTTGTTTCATAATCAGAATCATCCAGTTCTTTAATCCACCGCTCCATAAAATCAATAACTGGGCCTTCGTCAAATTCAATAATCTCATCGCATATATCCAGGAGCCTGGAACCTATACTGTTATGCCTTTTGATCTTTTGAAAGTCAAATCTGTTCATATTATTCACCCTACCATGAAAAAATCTTAAAAAAAACAAAAATGCACTGCGTAATCTCTTGTTTTTCCAAAAAATACCCTCTTTTCTTTATAAGAAGGGAGGTGAATTATGGACAAAAAAAAAGTATTGGAAAAAATCAGAGAAGATATAAAGGAATTTAAAGATCTTCTTGGGGATACCAGAAGCCATGACACTATTCCAGAAGATGTTTTGGATGGTGAAGAAAGGTCTTTTGTTGAAGGCCAAAAGAAATATGCTGAAACAATAGGGGACTTTATATTAAGGGAATATCCTGCAAATCTTTAATAGGAATTTGAACATGATAACTCAAAAAGAAGTTAAAGAGCTTTTTACCTATAAAAACGGGGAGTTGTTTTGGATTTTTTTTAGTAGAGGAATACGGAAAAACCGCCTGGCAGGAAGCCAACGAAAAGACGGCAGATATCAGATCGTTATAAAAGGGAAAATTTATTTAAGAAGCAGATTGGTTTTTCTCTATCATAAGGGATATTTTCCCCAACAAATTGACCATATTAACAGAAAACAATGGGATGACAGAATTGAAAATTTAAGAGAAGCTACAACCTCCCTCAATCAAAAAAACAGGTCTTCCTACGATCCAATACAGGAGAAAAATATATTTTTCATTGGATGAGTACAACAAGAAAAAACTGTACCACTTACAGATATACTTATTACAGATTTATACCACCTCTTAAAATAAGAAAAACTGGTAAAGTAGGGAAAAATTGTAAAACCCTTGACGAGGCCATAGCTTACAAAAAAAAATGGTTTCTTGACAATAAAGAATTTGTGAGGAAGAATAATTTGTATGAAAGATGAAAAGCAAATTTTAAAACTTTTAGAGGAAATAATCAAAACAAAACTCAATGCTACACTATACTTTGGAAAAAATCCAAGGATACTTCGTGTAGGAGGAGCTGATATACCATTTAAGGTAATTGAGACCAAAACATGAGAGAATTTTTGGAAGATTTTATTAGAGTTTTTTTTGGTGAATCCCTTTACTGGAGGTTTTTCATGAGAAAGACTTATTTAATATGCTTTGTTTGTAATGGGAAACACGGATATTCAAGGGTTTATGATTTTAAGCCTCCTGTAGGAAGCAGGCCAATATGCAAAAAATGCTTTGTGAATTTTGGCGATTAACTATATAGAAATGTCAGGAAAAGTTTTTAAATGAAAAAAAAATATAACACATGGCCTGCTTTGATTTACTTTTTAGTATTTCTGTTTTCTCAAATTATTTCCTTTTCAGGTGGATTTGCTGTAGGATACTTTTACTTTTTTATTTTTAATGGTGCTGCATGAAAAAAAAATCATCTGATATTTCCCGTGCCTTAAGCTCTCTTATCTTTTCTCTTATCTTTTTATTCTCAGAGATTTTTAGACTTATAAGAAAGTTATTTGAAAAACCACCAGTAATTATATCTTTGCATGTCCTGGAAGCAGATAAAAATTTCTATAAAAGAGATATGACCCTGTTAAAAGAGGAAATGGAAAGAACGAAACAAACAGTTGTTTCGTTAAATAAAAAAAGAGAAGAGATTATAAAGAATTCTAGTGGATATATGATAGAAAAAGAACATTACGAGTTTTTTTCCTGGCAAATTAATAATATGGAAAATTTAATCTATAGAAGAAGTCTTGTTTTAAGTGAAAATGAGGCTAAACTATTAAAAATAGAGGAGGAGTTAAATGAAAGAAAAAAAAAGAAAAATACCTGACTTACTGAGGGCTGTCCTTGGGGTTGTTTGTGCTGTAACCTACCTTGCTGTGGTGGTCTTTCAGTATCTTTTAAGCTTTTTTCTGGCAATCCGTGATGTTTTAATTGATTGCTGGGATTCCATTATGGACTGGTCTTCGGAGGAAGCAAAGAAAAATATGGACAGTTCTGTTAATGACATCAAAAGAAACAATTTAAAAAAAGACTTTTTTAAAAAAATAAAGGAGGTCTTTGATTATGAAGAAAAGAAGGCGAAGAAGGCGAATAAAACAAAAAAGAAGCGTAGGGCAAAGCCTAAAAATTGAGGTAATAAAGACTGTTGGTTTTTTTATCCTCTATAGTATCATAAAAAGACCTTTTATTTGCTTGTTTGTTTTCCTTTATGTGGTATATATATCTTCATGCAGACTGTTTTTTGGAGGTATTTTATGAAGAATTTGCCCACGGGGCTAAAAGTAAGGTTTTTTATAGGTCTCACTCTTCTTGTCCTCTGGTCGGCAATTACATGTGTGGCCATGAAAGAAGCTCTTGGTGAAGTCCGGAAAGGGGATGGCTCAAATTATCCTCATATCTTCCTGGGAACCCGGCCAATCCAGAAGATTTACATGGGGGATACTCTGGTCTGGGCCAACACAAATCCTCCCACGATCTCTTCATTTTCCGTTTCCCCGGCCACGATAGACCTGGACACAAGGCTTACTGGTACTATCAGTTTCTCTTTCTCTGTGTCTGCCCAAGCCGGGCTCTCACTCTCTGCACAGATTTATAGAGAACCGGAAGGGGTTGCCGTAGGAGCCTCTTTTACCGCAGGAAAGGGCCTCCCGCTCACTGGGTCACTCCCCAATATCTCTCAGCCTTTAAAACCCACCACTTACCGCCTGGTGGCCAGAAATAGCGGTGGTGCCAGCCATAGCGATGCGACTGTGACTGTCACCAAAAACCCCACTCTGACAAATTGCAGGCGGACGGGTTTTGTGGATGCCACAACACTTTACACTTTTGGGATGACCTTCACCGGCCTTCCCCGGCCACTCATAACTTATGTGTTTTCCGGTGGCCAGCAAGGGACCATCAATGAGCGTCATTATACACAGGGAGCTAATCCTTACACCTGGAGTTTTACGGACTTCAGGGTAACCATGGCCACACCACAGGCTCAGTCTGTGGTTTTTACAGCCACAAACAGCCAGGGTACGGCAACATGCCGGATTGGAAATATCAATGATTGAGATTCCATGTAAGCTTTTTAAGAAATTTGATAAAAATGAGTCTTTGATTGATCCGTGGCAGTTGCCTGAAGGTTTTTTTGATAAAGCTGGTAATATAATTCAACATAAGAATTACCTCTTGGTGGTGGTTCCTCATTCCGATTATCAAAAGGGAGATAAAACAAATTTCTCAATTATGAAACTATGTGTAAAAGGACCTGAAAAAAAGTGGTTATTTGATGAAAAATCCATTTCTCTTCTTCCGGTAAAAGAGGGTGGATTATCCAGTGTGGGTAAGGTGGAAGGTAGAAATACCATTCATTTTTCCATTGAAAATGGTATTTTAAGGGAGCTTAAATGAATGAAGAAGTGGTAAAAAATGTTACAAAAAACATGGCTTCTTTAGATCCTTCACACCAGCTCTGGTTTATCTTCTCTTTGGGGGGGCTTCTTATTTTTGCAGCTTTGGCTCTTCCTCTCATAAAAAAGTACAGGAATGCTTTACAGGTGAATGGCACTCATGCAATCCAGGACACTCATCTTGAAAAAAGAATGGACCGATTGGAAGAAAACCAGTCAAAACTCTTTGAGGAAAACAAAGAAATAAATAAGCTTTTAATAAAGCTTGACACAAAAATGAATATAATTTTAGAATATAATTATCAAAACAAACATTCACCAGGGAGGTAAAAGATGTCAGTAAAACACTTTATTAAAGACCTTAAGGAAGATGTGTTATCGCATCTTTCTGTGGGGATAAATGACAATGCGGATGTCCAGGTGAAAATCAACCTGGCTGATGTAGAGTTATTGAACAAAGCAAACTTCAGCTTGGACAATGGAGTCCTCACCATTCAGGGGAACCTGATCAAGGCTGGGTCCTCTGTAGTGGAGGCCACCCCCTGGAAGGGCGATGATGTGTGGTGGGAAAAGAACAAAGACACTGTTCAGAAAGTGGCAAAAGCCCTTACAGGTCTTAAGGACAAGTCCAAAATTGAAGGGGCTTTGTCCATCGCAAAAATCTTTATGTAAAATTTTTTTGCAAGGGTATTATCTATCAGAGGCACGTTAAAAAAGCGTGCCTTTGTTTTTTTCAAAGAGTTCGTAAAAAGTCTCACCCTTATTAAATTTGTTTGGCATTCTCAGGTAAAAGTCTTTGACATGCCTGGTATTTAAATTTTGATCAATCTCTTTCCATTTTTCAATAAGATCCTGGTATTGTTGTCTGTCCATGGGATCTTCTGAAAAGAGAAGGTAACAAAAGGGAGGTCCATATCTTTCTTTGTCTGTGGCTCTTGTTTCTGTGCAAACAGCAAGTAAGATAAAAAGACAGGCAATAAAAAAGAGAAAGTTAAAGATCCAGGTGCTGTTTCCATCAAAAATCATTTTCTTTCCTCCCAGAGTTTTTTCATACTTTCCGTAAAGTTCTCTTTGGTGGCTTGATCTTTAATTCTCTTTTGGAAGTCCTGCCTGGCTTTGGTCTTTTTTCTCATTTTTTCAGCTGCCTGGTGGCTTCGAATAAAGGAAGGAACAAACAATCGCCAGAGTACATCATAAGCCAGAATTATAAGAAAAATCTGCCAGGAAGCCATTTTCAGGGTGTTTTTCAGGAAGCTTTTTAACCCTGTTTTGATGATTTGCTTCGTTTTCATACCATTTTTATACCATAAACCCCCCATAAATCCACTAAAAATCACTTGTTTTTTTAAAAATACTATGCCAAAAGGGGTGTATGGGTGCATTTTTCCTTGGTTTTTTTTTCGCAATCTCTCTCTATATTCCATTCATTATGATGATTTCCAGGAAGAAAAAAAAAGTAATAATAAAGGAAAGACTGGATAAAGGCGATCTGGGAAATACCAAATTTGTTGGCTTCAGCATGTATGAAAGAAGCAATTTGGCAAAAGAGAA